>NZ_JAMAVT010000060.1:0-668 GCF_023713665.1 Paenibacillus sp. MER 180
CCAATGCTGTTTGGTGGCGATGGCGGAGGGGTTCCACGCGTACCCATCCCGAACACGACCGTTAAGCCCTCCAGCGCCGATGGTACTTGGACCGCAGGGTCCCGGGAGAGTAGGACGTCGCCAAGCAGTCCTTTGTAAGGACTCCATGCAGGAAGGGTCCTGTGAGAGTCCAGTAATATTCCCTGATAGCTCAGTTGGTAGAGCACTCGACTGTTAATCGAGTTGTCACAGGTTCGAGTCCTGTTCGGGGAGCCATTTGCTCTCATAGCTCAGTCGGTAGAGTGCATCCATGGTAAGGATGAGGTCACCGGTTCGATCCCGGTTGAGAGCTCCACAGAAGAGATCGAAGTATTTTATATAGACTTCTATTGCATGGCCCGTTGGTCAAGGGGTTAAGACACCTCCCTTTCACGGAGGTAACAGGGGTTCGAATCCCCTACGGGTCACCATCACAACTTCTCAACTGGTAAAAATTGAGGGTTGAACAAGTTAGAGAAACTTGATATGATATAAAAGTTGCTGGTAAAACAACAATTACAATATGGACGCTTAGCTCAGCTGGGAGAGCATCTGCCTTACAAGCAGAGGGTCGGCGGTTCGATCCCGTCAGCGTCCACCATAATATGCCGGTGTAGCTCAGTTGGTAGAGCGGCTGACTTGTAATCAGT
>NZ_JAMAVT010000061.1:0-659 GCF_023713665.1 Paenibacillus sp. MER 180
TTTATGGCATTCGTTCGGAACGTCAGCTTGAACGTGAAATTCAGACTGATTTGGCCTACCGTTGGTTTTTAGGCCTTGGTCTAACGGATAAAGTACCAGACCATTCCACCATCAGTTGGAATCGTCGCACTCGTTTTAAAGACACAAATATTTTTCAAGATATCTTTGATGAGATTGTGCTTCAAGCCATTCAGCACCGTATGGTTGGCGGCCGCGTACTCGTCTCAGATTCCACGCATGTAAAGGCCAACGCTAATAAACATAAGTTTACGAAAGAGCAGGTTTTGCAAAATACCCGTGACTATGTGGACGAACTGAATGCAGCAGTGGAGCAAGACCGAAAAACTCACGGAAAAAAGCACTAAAACCTAGAGAGGACGTGATAGAGGAAAAGGAAATTAAGGTAAGCAAGACCGATCCAGAAAGCGGTTATATGATCCGAGACGGTAAGCCGGAGGGATTCTTCTATTTAGACCACCGCACAGTAGACCTGAAATACAACATGATTACAGATGTTCATGTCACTGCAGGGAATGTACATGACTCGATTCCCTACTTATCTCGATTAGATCGTCAGCAAAAACGATTTGGCTTTGAAGTGGAAGCAGTTGCACTTGATTCTGGGTATTTAACTTCACCGATCTGTAAAGGGCTGCAAG
>NZ_JAMAVT010000062.1:0-610 GCF_023713665.1 Paenibacillus sp. MER 180
CCGCCGAAGGTGGGGTAGATGATTGGGGTGAAGTCGTAACAAGGTAGCCGTATCGGAAGGTGCGGCTGGATCACCTCCTTTCTAAGGATTTTGTCTCCTGCGACGGAGACACAAGGAAGCAAAGCTTTCAAACCAAACGATTGCTCGTTGTCAGTTTTGATGGAACTTATATATGGGGCCATAGCTCAGCTGGGAGAGCGCCTGCCTTGCAAGCAGGAGGTCAGCGGTTCGATCCCGCTTGGCTCCACCATATATTTTCATCTTTTTATTGTACCTTGAAAACTGAATCGCGAAAGTAAAGTGTCTTAGAATCATCCTTTAAAATAAAGGTTTAAAAGGTCACTTTTCAGCACCGAGAAGGTTGCTTGAAGTTGAAGAAAGAGGAGCGGAGTGCAGTTGAGGCTGCATGAGCACCGGATTTCGAAACTGAATGCAAGATTCGATGCCGAGTGACACCCTGAAATCCTTCGTGATCAAAAGGGGACTTTTAAACAACCTTATCTAGGTTAAGCTAGTAAGAGCACACGGAGGATGCCTAGGCACCAGGAGCCGATGAAGGACGTGGCGAACAACGAAATGCCTCGGGGAGCTGTAAGCAAGCATTGATCCG
>NZ_JAMAVT010000063.1:0-572 GCF_023713665.1 Paenibacillus sp. MER 180
TGTTATAAAACTCACCAGCATCCGATAAGGATGTATGGTCATACCAACGAACAAATGAGGCATCATTATCGAGATCGTCATAATATGAAAGCAAGTCCCATTCTTCACGCGCCTTTTCCCTGCTGTAAGAACCCTCTCTCCGACAAACTATGATGAATTCTTTTACATCTTGTAATGTCGCTTCGTTATCATATTTTTTCTGATCATAGAACAGCTTCTTTAATAGGTATCCTCCGCTTACTCCCTTGGCAAAGAAGCGGCGAAAATCTTCCTCTGCATGAAGTGGCCATTTATAAGCTGCGTTACCGTAGTCTGTAACCGCTGCAAACATTCCTGTTGAATCAAGAAGGAAAACTCCCCAACCTTCGATACCGTCCACGGATGGTATATAGTACCGCCAGAACTTAACCTCGCCCATATTCCCTTTACCTCCCATAGAGGGCCGTAGCCCTCAAGATTGTTCTTCAACACCCAACTGCAGTATGATGCTTTCCGCAAATTCCGCAGCCTCTGCTTCCTCGCTTGGCAGCAAATCACGAACATATCTATGCCCTGCCCTGAATGTCGCCAGC
>NZ_JAMAVT010000064.1:0-561 GCF_023713665.1 Paenibacillus sp. MER 180
TCACCGCGCATCGAGCGCGCGGTGCTGCCGATCGCGACCTACGTGATCGCGACCGAACCGCTCGGCGCGCGCCTGCCGGACGCGATCGACGCGCCGTACGCAATCTACGACACGCGCTTCGCGTTCGACTACTACCGTCCGCTGAAGGACACGCGGATCCTGTGGGGCGGCCGGATCTCGGTACTCGACCGCGGACCCGACGCGATCGCGCGCCTGCTGCGGCGCGACCTGCTGCGCGTGTATCCGCAATTGGAAGGCGTGAAGGTCGACTACGCGTGGGGCGGGCTGATGAGCTACGCGCGGCACAAGATGCCGCAGATCGGCCGCGACGCGGACGGCGTGTGGCACGCGATCGCGTTCGGCGGCCACGGGATGGCGCCGACCACGGTGGCCGGCGAGACGCTCGCCGCCGCGCTGGCCGAAGGCCGAAAGCCGGCCGGTGCCGGACGGCTTCGCCGCGTTCGGGCTCACGCGCACGTTCGGGCTGGCCGGACTCGCCGCCGCGCAGCTCACGTATACGGCGTACCAGGCCCGCGACGCGCTCGCGTCCTGCCGCCGCTG
>NZ_JAMAVT010000065.1:0-519 GCF_023713665.1 Paenibacillus sp. MER 180
CACTTGCTGAAAAAATTGAAGTAGCCGATTTCTATATTGAACAAGGGTATAGCGTCCAGCTCATTCTGCGACTAGCTAACATTCCACGCTCAAGTTATTACTATCATAAGAAAGCACAATTACGCAGCAAATTAGTGAGTGAGGGACGCCCAGCACCTGGATTTTCGCAGCTTACAAATGGAAGCACGATATCCGATGAACAGATTAAAGAATGGCTCATGGATCTTATCGCTAGCGATGGAGCCAATTATGGTTACCGTAAATTGACGGTAGCATTGCGAGAACAGCACAAGCTATGTATAAACAAGAAGAAAGTATATCGACTGTGTAAGGAACTGGGGATCCTAAAGCCACAACGGCAGAAACGAGTTCGATTTCCGAAAAAGATTGCATCAAATCGAACAATAACGAATTCTAATCAACTGTTTGAAACCGATATAAAGTACGGTTATATAGCAGGTGAACAGCGATTTTTCTTCATACAATCCATTATTGACGTCTATGATCGTGCAATTGTAG
>NZ_JAMAVT010000066.1:0-506 GCF_023713665.1 Paenibacillus sp. MER 180
TGCGTGACAGGCAGGCATGTTAGGCCTCTACACCACAGCTCCATATTTGGTTGCGGGGGCAGGACTTGAACCTGCGACCTTCGGGTTATGAGCCCGACGAGCTACCAACTGCTCCACCCCGCGATATAATGGTGGACGCTGACGGGATCGAACCGCCGACCCTCTGCTTGTAAGGCAGATGCTCTCCCAGCTGAGCTAAGCGTCCATGTTATTGTCGTCGTTTCACCAGCGACTCTTATATCTTATCAAACTTCTTCAACTTGTTCAACCCTCAATTTTTACCAGTTGAGAAGTTGTAATGGTGACCCGTAGGGGATTCGAACCCCTGTTACCTCCGTGAAAGGGAGGTGTCTTAACCCCTTGACCAACGGGCCTAATTACTGGCGGAGAGAGAGGGATTCGAACCCTCGAGACGCTTGTGGCGCCTACACGATTTCCAATCGTGCTCCTTCGACCAAACTCGGACATCTCTCCATGGCTCCCCGAACAGGACTCGAACCTGTGAC
>NZ_JAMAVT010000067.1:0-489 GCF_023713665.1 Paenibacillus sp. MER 180
GATGGAACCAGCTATCGGCAGTACTTACCGGGGCGATCCGGGATCCGGTGCCGCCGGTGGAGTTGGTTGGGCGCTTCGCTGTCTGGGAGCTAAATACCGCCCGGGGGCAGCTGCAGTGCTCGGATGGGCCAAAGCAGTGTCAAAAATCTCTGGGGCCGGACTTGTTGTCACTGGCGAGGGTCGACTTGACGGGCAAACCTTGCTAGGCAAGCTCCCGACACGATCCGCAAGATTGCTCTCGACGCAGGAGTGCCGGTATGGGCGGTGTGTGGGAGGTGCGACCTGCCCGAGGAGAAGCGTCGTGTTTTCGAGCGTATCATCTGCTTGTCCGACATTGAGCCTGATGTTGAGGCATCGATGGCCCAAGCCGGGCCGCTGTTGAGTCGGGCGGTGGAGCAGGCGGTGCGGGAGGAGCTCGGTCGCTGACCCGGTGAACCCGCCGGAAAAGCGTCCGACGTCTGCGGCGTCGAAAACTGTCACGTCCTGGGG
>NZ_JAMAVT010000068.1:0-478 GCF_023713665.1 Paenibacillus sp. MER 180
AGGCCATGATAGGGGCAGACGATGCCTTCTTCTTCATGAAACCCCAGGGTCAGCGGCACCCCGCGGTGCGGGCAGACGTCGCGGGCGACTACCACCTGGCCTTTAATACGATAGATAACCAGCTGTTCGTCCAGCAGGGTGGCTTTCACCGGGGCGCCGGCAATATCGCAGGCGCGAGCCACCGGGTGCCAGCAGCGGGCCAGCCGCAGCCAGTCTTCCGGGTCAAAGGTGCAATGGGCGGGGGGCGTGGGGGTGATTGTCTTCATGATTTCTCTTCCTGCTCACATCGGTGATTGTTTTATTGTTGTGAGATTATTGTTGTCATATTAGGGTGTTCACATCCATCACCATTAATTCACTCTGCTGTTGCAAAAAAGAGTACAGGGGCGCTATGAGTCCATTTTCCCGTTTCGCGCACTATTTCATCGCCGTGGCCCGCTGCGGCAGCCTGCGCCGGGCCGCCGAGCAGCTGCATATT
>NZ_JAMAVT010000069.1:0-470 GCF_023713665.1 Paenibacillus sp. MER 180
TGTCAAAAGAGTGTTACGTCAGTTTTACTGGATGCAGTAAGTCGCGGTAGAGCTGTGCTTACGGGATCTTTGTTGTTAGAGATGTTCAGCGACCGTAGTGTTGGATGATGTTCATAACTAGCAGCTGTTAGTTAGGAGTGAGTGTAGGATATGGCTATGACAGTACAGAGTCGCAAGAAGCTATCCAGGCGTTGACGAAGGATTCATTTCGGGCCCTGGGGGCTTATACTGAGGCAAGTCCGCATTTAGCCTGCGAAGGCCAAATGGTCGGTCTTGGACATTTATTGCATACTGAAACGGTCGATCACGGGCATTTGACAATACGTACTGCAAGTGGTTCTTCGTATATTGGGTCATCATGTCCTTCGCGTAAGGTTACATGTCGACAACAATGCTGCATCAGCCTCATCTTCAACTCTAAGCAGATGTAGACATTACGCTGTACCATTTTTGGGGCTTATCCTCTTATC